>NZ_JAIQDI010000003.1 GCF_020034665.1 Niabella beijingensis
GTAGGGGTTGAGAGTTTGGGAAGTTAGTTCTTTAAGGTAAAAATGGTACAGGCGGTTGGCGCCAGGTTTGGTGGTTCGATTCCACGGTATTATCGAAAGTGGCGGAGGGGAGTTGATTCTTCAAGAAGCTGCAAGATCTTTGAAAGTATGGAAACAATAGCACAATCTACATTCCGGTGAGAGCCGGAAGGAACGAAAGGTAAGTCAAAAAGCAAATAACATTTAGATTTTTGACACGTTAAATTTTCTCTTGAGAAATTTTAAATAGTCAGTAAATCAAACTCATTTACAACGGAGAGTTTGATCCTGGCTCAGGATGAACGCTAGCGGCAGGCTTAATACATGCAAGTCGAGGGGCAGCGCGGACTTCGGTCTGGCGGCGACCGGCAAACGGGTGAGGAACACGTACACAACCTTCCTTTAAGTGGAGGATAGCCCAGGGAAACTTGGATTAATACTTCGTAAGATGTTGGAGAGGCATCTCTTTGATATTATAGTGGCAACACGCTTAAAGACGGGTGTGCGTATGATTAGGTAGTTGGTGTGGTAAAGGCGCACCAAGCCTACGATCATTAACTGGTGTGAGAGCACGACCAGTCACACGGGCACTGAGACACGGGCCCGACTCCTACGGGAGGCAGCAGTAAGGAATATTGGTCAATGGAGGGAACTCTGAACCAGCCATGCCGCGTGGAGGATGAAGGTCCTCTGGATTGTAAACTTCTTTTATCTGGGACGAAAAAAGGGAATTCTTTCTCGACTGACGGTACCAGATGAATAAGCACCGGCTAACTCCGTGCCAGCAGCCGCGGTAATACGGAGGGTGCAAGCGTTATCCGGATTTACTGGGTTTAAAGGGAGCGTAGGTGGGTTGGTAAGTCAGTGGTGAAATCTCCGAGCTTAACTTGGAAACTGCCGTTGATACTATCGATCTTGAATACTGTGGAGGTTAGCGGAATATGTCATGTAGCGGTGAAATGCATAGATATGACATAGAACACCAATTGCGAAGGCAGCTGGCTACACAAGCATTGACACTGAGGCTCGAAAGCGTGGGGATCAAACAGGATTAGATACCCTGGTAGTCCACGCCCTAAACGATGGATACTCGACATTTGTGATACACAATAAGTGTCTGAGCGAAAGCATTAAGTATCCCACCTGGGAAGTACGATCGCAAGATTGAAACTCAAAGGAATTGGCGGGGGTCCGCACAAGCGGTGGAGCATGTGGTTTAATTCGATGATACGCGAGGAACCTTACCTGGGCTAGAATGCAATTTGATCGTGGGTGAAAGTCCATTTTGTAGCAATACACAGATTGTAAGGTGCTGCATGGCTGTCGTCAGCTCGTGCCGTGAGGTGTTGGGTTAAGTCCCGCAACGAGCGCAACCCCCATCACTAGTTGCCATCAGGTAACGCTGGGAACTCTAGTGAAACTGCCGTCGTAAGACGCGAGGAAGGAGGGGATGATGTCAAGTCATCATGGCCTTTATGCCCAGGGCTACACACGTGCTACAATGGGGCGTACAAAGGGTTGCAACATAGTGATATGAAGCCAATCCCAAAAAACGCCTCTCAGTTCAGATCGCAGTCTGCAACTCGACTGCGTGAAGCTGGAATCGCTAGTAATCGTATATCAGCAATGATACGGTGAATACGTTCCCGGACCTTGCACACACCGCCCGTCAAGCCATGAAAGCCGGGTGTACCTGAAGTCGGTAACCGCAAGGAGCTGCCTAGGGTAAAACTGGTAATTGGGGCTAAGTCGTAACAAGGTAGCCGTATCGGAAGGTGCGGCTGGAATACCTCCTTTTTAGAGCAAGCACTTACTGGTGCTGTTGTTTCCTACTTTTAAATTTATTAAGTTCTTTAAAATTATATTAAGCCCGAGAGTTTACGGAGGCTAAATTCTCAAAGCCCCTTTGGGGTTTGGGGGCCTTATAGATCCGTAGCTCAGCCTGGTTAGAGCACTACACTGATAATGTAGGGGTCACCAGTTCAAATCTGGTCGGGTCTACTTGGTGAGGGTGGAAGTTGAAAAGTATAAAGGTTAATAAGGAGTTCCTTTTCAACCGGTCAGCTTGTTAACCTGTCAGCAAAGAATGGGGGGTTAGCTCAGTTGGCTAGAGCATCTGCCTTGCACGCAGAGGGTCATCGGTTCGACTCCGATATCCTCCACAAATGGAAAGAGGTCAAGTGATAGAGATAATCGGTTCGTCCCGATAGCTATCGGGACCGATATCCTCCACAAATGGGATTTTGAATTTAGATTTTAGGATTTTGAATTTAGATTTTAGAATTTAGGATTTAGAGTTTAAGATTTCACAATTAGTTCTTTTAAGATGAGATAAAGCCTGAGAGGCTGCGATGGTTCGAAACCATTTTATCTTCAAAAGTCATGAGAGTTTGAGGTATACGTTTTTAAATTGTATCATTTTCAGATTTTCAAATTGACCAAGTTCTTTGACATATTGGAAAAATAGAAACTGTTAGGAGAGTACCTAACAGCCCGATGAAAGTCGGGTTCGATCACAATTTTGTAACATCACACTATAATGTATTTTATGGTTGGTCTGAAGAAATGTGGTCGGGTAACAATCTACAATAAACCTAAAAAAGAAGTCCAAGCGAGAGCTTGGCCTCATATTAATTAAGTTTAACAACTTTTTTAAAGCAATTAAGGGCGTATGGTGGATGCCTTGGGTCTGAGAGGCGACGAAGGACGTGGTAAGCTGCGATAAGCTTGGGGGAGCTGCACACAAGCAATATATCCCGAGATTTCCGAATGGGACAACCCGCTATGTTGAAGACATAGCACTCGAAAGAGAGCCAACCCGGAGAACTGAAACATCTAAGTACCCGGAGGAAAAGAAAATAAGACAATGATTCCCTAAGTAGTGGCGAGCGAACAGGGAAGAGCCTAAACCAACTTCGCGTGCGGAGTTGGGGTTGTAGGACTACTTTTAGAAAGCGTTATCAAGCAGAATTTTTTGGAAAATTAAGCCATAGAGGGTGAAAGCCCCGTAAGCGGAAATTAACGTGGACGTGTAGTATCCTGAGTAGGGCGGGACCGGAGGAATCCTGCTTGAATCTGCCAGCACCATCTGGTAAGGCTAAATACTCCTCAGACACCGATAGTGAACCAGTACCGTAAGGGAAAGGTGAAAAGCACCCTGAATAAGGGAGTGAAATAGTACCTGAAACCGTACGCCTACAAGCGGTCGGAGCATAGTAATATGTGACGGCGTGCCTTTTGCATAATGAGCCTACGAGTTACTCCTCACTGGCGAGGTTAAGTTTTTGAAAACGGAGCCGTAGCGAAAGCGAGTCCGAACAGGGCGCTTAGTCAGTGGGGGTAGACGCGAAACTTTGTGATCTATCCATGGGCAGGTTGAAGGTGTGGTAACACACACTGGAGGACCGAACCCGTTGACGTTGAAAAGTCTTGGGATGACCTGTGGATAGGGGTGAAAGGCCAATCAAACTGAGAGATAGCTCGTTCTCCCCGAAATGTTTTTAGGAACAGCCTCGGATAATAGAAGTGTACTAGAGGTAGAGCTACTGATTGGGCTAGGGGGCTTCACCGCCTACCAAACCCTGACAAACTCCGAATGCTAGTACATATCTCCGGGAGTGAGGCTGTGGGCGCTAAGGTCCATGGCCGAGAGGGAAATAACCCAGAATAGCAGCTAAGGTCCCCAATACATGGTTAAGTTAGACAAACGATGTGAAATTTCTATAACAGCCAGGATGTTTGCTTGGAAGCAGCAATTCATTTAAAGAGTGCGTAACAGCTCACTGGTCGAGAGATTCTGCGCGGAAAATAATCGGGTATTAAACCATGAACCGAAGCTCTATGATTGCCACTAGGTGGTACATCGGTAGGGGAGCATTGAAACGGCGTTGAAGGTGTGTGGCGACGCATGCTGGAGCGGTTTCAAAAGAAAATGTAGGCATAAGTAACGATAAATAAGGTGAAAAACCTTATCGCCGAAAGTCTAAGGGTTCCTGATCAACGTTAATCGGATCAGGGTTAGCCCGGTCCTTAGTCAAACCCGAAAGGGGTAGACGATGGAAAGCAGGTTAATATTCCTGCGCCTGCTATGCAATAAAAGTGACGGAGAATGCTAGCCACCTAGTCTGACGGATTAGACGAGTGGAACCTTCGGGTGAAGCGCAGTGGTGAAAGTTCTTCCAAGAAAAGCGAGTATAGCAGCCGGTACCGCAAACCGACACAGGTAGACGGGATGAGTATTCTAAGGCGCTCGGGTGAGCCGTGGAGAAGGAACTAGGCAAATTGACGCTGTAACTTCGGGATAAAGCGTACCACAGCGATGTGGTCTCAGTAAAATGGTTCAACCAACTGTTTAACAAAAACATAGGGCCCTGCAAAATCGAAAGATGACGTATAGAGCCTGATACCTGCCCGGTGCTGGAAGGTTAAGGAAGGATGTTCGGAGTAATCCAAAGCTTCTGACTGAAGCCCCAGTAAACGGCGGCCGTAACTATAACGGTCCTAAGGTAGCGAAATTCCTTGTCGGGTAAGTTCCGACCTGCACGAATGGTCTAATGAGTTGAACGCTGTCTCCTCCACGAGCCCGGTGAAATTGTAGTATCGGTGAAGATGCCGGTTACCCGCCACGGGACGGAAAGACCCCGTGAACCTTCACTACAACTTTGCATTGATTTTGAATTACGGATGTGTAGTATAGTTGGGACGCTATGAAGCCTTGCCGCCAGGTAGGGTGGAGCGGTCGTTGAAATACCAACCTTCTTTGATTTAGAATCTAATGACGCGAGTCACACAGTGCATGGTGGGTAGTTTGACTGGGGTGGTCGCCTCCTAAAGAGTAACGGAGGCTTGCAAAGGTTCCCTCAGTACGGTTGGTAATCGTACGCAGAGCGCATTAGTATAAGGGAGCTTGACTGTGAGGCAAACAGGCCGAGCAGGGACGAAAGTCGGCTAAAGTGATCCGGCGGTTCTGTATGGAAGGGCCGTCGCTCAAAGGATAAAAGGTACTCCGGGGATAACAGGCTGATCTCCCCCAAGAGCTCATATCGACGGGGAGGTTTGGCACCTCGATGTCGGTTCGTCACATCCTGGGGCTGGAGAAGGTCCCAAGGGTTCGGCTGTTCGCCGATTAAAGTGGCACGTGAACTGGGTTCAGAACGTCGCAAGACAGTTCGGTCCCTATCTGTGGTGGGCGTTAGTAAATTGCGAGGACATGACCTTAGTACGAGAGGACCGGGTCGTACGTGCCGCTGGTGTATCTGTTGTGCCGCCAGGTGCAGTGCAGAGTAGCTAAGCACGGACAGGATAAACGCTGAAAGCATCTAAGCGTGAAACCTGCCTCAAGATGAGTTTACTTTTAAGGGCCGTCAGAGACTATGACGTTGATAGGCTACAGGTGTAAAGGTGGTAACATCAAAGCCGAGTAGTACTAATTGCCCGTAAGCTTTAATTTTTTTTTAGATCTCTTCTGACAGTTTTTTCCAATATGTTATATTATTTTTAGTTAATAAGTTTAAAAGTTAATAAGTTAAAAGGGGGGGTCTTCCCTGTCAACTTATCAACCTGTTAACTAATAATCTTTTTATGGTGGTTATTCCAAGGGTGTTCACCTCTTCCCATACCGAACAGAGAAGTTAAGCCCCTTATGGCCGATGGTACTGCACCACAATGCGGGAGAGTAGGTAGCTGCCATTCTTATTGAAGCGCCTCACAGAAATGTGAGGCTTTTTTTTGTCTGTATGCCTCATGGA